>NZ_JBKBFD010000002.1:0-16578 GCF_047302815.1 Duganella sp. CT11-25 | reverse complement strand
CGCGGCCACCTCGACGCTGGCGCCTTGCGCGCTGCGCTGACGCGCATCGTGGCGCGCCATGAGGTGCTGCGCACCCGTTTCGTCGAGCAGGCAGGCCTGCCGGCGCAGCAGATCGACGCGCCGGCCGCATTCGCACTGGCGGTGAGCGACCTGCGCGCCTTGGCGGGGCACGAACAAGCCAGCGCCGTCGAACGCTACAGCGTGGACGAGGCGAGCGCGCCGTTCGACCTGGCGCGGGGACCGCTGATCCGCGGCCAGTTGCTGCGACTGGCGGAAGAGGAACACGTGCTGCTGCTGACGCAGCACCACATCGTGTCGGACGGCTGGTCGGTCGGCTTGCTGGTCGAGGAAGTACGGACTTTATATACCGCCTTCAGCCAGGGCCAGGCCGATCCGCTGCCGCCGCTGGCCGTGCAGTACGCCGACTACGCGCAATGGCAGCGCGGCTGGCTGCAGGGCGAGCTGCTGGAGCGCCAACTGGCGTTCTGGCGCGGCCACCTGGGCGGCGCGCCGTCGCTGCTGGAATTGCCGCTGGACCGGCCGCGCCCTGCGCAGCAAAGCTATGCGGGGGGGGCGCTGCCGGTGCGCCTGCCGGCCGCGTTGGCCGATGGCTTGCGCCAGTTGGCGCGGCGGGAAGGGACGACTTTGTTCATGACCTTGCTGGCCGGCTGGTCGGTGCTGCTGTCGCGCTTGAGCGGGCAGGGCGAGGTGGTGACCGGCACGCCGGTGGCGAACCGCCAGCGTGGCGACGTCGCGAACTTGATCGGCTTCTTCGTCAACACGCTGGCGCTGCGCGTGACGCTGGAGGACGATCCCACGGTGGCGCAGCTGCTGGCCCGGGTCAAGGCCGACACGCTGGAGGCCTACAGCCACCAGGATGTGCCGTTCGAGCAGGTGGTCGAGGCGCTCAAGCCGCCGCGCAGCACCAGCCACAGCCCGGTCTTCCAGGTGATGCTGAGCCTGAACAATACGCCTGATCGCAGCCTGACGCTGCCGGGCCTGACACTGGATATATTGGCGCAGCAGCGCGGCAGCGCGCAGTTTGAGTTGAACCTGGCGTTGGAAGAACAGGACGGCTCGCTGCATGGCTGGCTCACCTACGCGAGCACGCTGTTCGATGCGAGCACGGTGGCCCGCTTCATCCAGTACTTCGAAACGATCCTGGCCGGCATGGTGGCCGACGCGCAGCAGGCGGTGAGCCGTCTGCCGCTGCTGGACCCGGCGGGGCTGGCGCAGCTGGCCGGCTTCAACGCGACGGCGCATCCTTATCCGTCGCGCCTGGTGCACGAGCTGTTCGAGGAACAGGTGGCGCGCGACGGCGCGGCGATGGCGCTGGTGTGCGGCGCCGAGCGCCTGAGCTATGCGCAGCTGAACCAGCGCGCCAACCGCCTGGCGCATCATTTGCGCGCGCTGGGCATCGGCCCGGACGAGCGGGTGGCGATCTGCGTCGAGCGCAGCGTCGAGATGGTGGTGGGGCTGTTGGCGATCCTGAAGGCGGGCGGGGCCTACGTGCCGCTGGATCCCGACTATCCGGCCGAACGCCTGGCCTACATGCTGGCCGACAGCGCGCCGCGCGCGCTGCTGACGCACAGCGCCCTGCGCGAGCGGCTGGACGCAGGCGCGTTGCCGGTGCTGGAACTCGACCGCCTGGAGGCGGCGCTGGCCGGCCTGCCGGACGTCAATCCGGAACGTGGCGCGCTGCGTCCCGACCATTTGGCCTATGTGATCTACACCTCCGGCTCCACCGGGCAGCCCAAGGGCGTAATGAACCAGCACGACGGCGTCGTCAACCGTTTGCTGTGGGCGCAGGACACCTACCAGCTGACGGCGCGCGACCGGGTGCTGCAAAAGACGCCGATGGCGTTCGACGTCTCGGTCTGGGAATTTTTGCTGCCGTTGCTGGCCGGGGCGCAACTGGTGATGGCGCGGCCGCAGGGACATCAGGACCCGCAATACCTGGCCGAGGCGATCGAGACGGCGGGCATCACAATGCTGCACTTCGTGCCGTCGATGCTGCAGTTGTTCCTGCCGCAGGCCGACGCGCGCCGCTGCGCCTCGTTGCGGCGCGTGCTGTGCAGCGGCGAGGCGCTGCCGGCGGCGTTGCAGAAGCATTTCCACCGCAGCCTGCCGGACGTCGAACTGCACAATCTGTACGGACCGACCGAGGCGGCGGTCGATGTCACGGCATGGCATTGCCTGCCGGGGCAGGCGGGAAGCAGCGTGCCGATCGGACGTCCGATCGCCAACACGGCGATGTATGTGCTGGACCGCCAAGGGCAGCCGGTGCCGGTGGGCGTGGCCGGCGAACTGTATATCGGCGGCGTGCAGGTGGCACGCGGCTATCTGAACCGCCATGAATTGACGGCCGAGCGTTTCGTGCCCGATCCGTTCAGCGGCGTGCCGCGGGCGCGCATGTACAAGACGGGCGACGTGGGCCGCTGGCGCGAGGATGGCGCCATCGAGTACCTGGGCCGCAACGACTTCCAGGTCAAGCTGCGCGGCCAGCGCATCGAACTGGGCGAGATCGAAGCGCGCCTGGCGGCGTGCGACGGCGTGGGCGAGGCGGTGGTGGTGGCGCTCGGCGAGGGCGGCGACATGCGGCTGGTGGCTTATCTGGTGCCGGCGACGGGAGCGCAACTGGAAGCGGCGGCGCTGCGCGCGGCGCTGGCGCGGCAAGTGGCCGAGTACATGATACCGGGCGCGTTCGTGATGTTGGAGGCGTTGCCGTTGACGCCGAACGGCAAGCTCGATCGCAAGGCGCTGCCGGCGCCGGATGCGTCGGCGCTGGCGGTGCGCGAATATGCGCCGCCGCAAGGGGCGGCGGAAGAGGCCATCGCCGCGATCTGGCAGGAACTGCTGGGCGTGGAGCAGGTGGGCCGGCACGATCACTTCTTCGAGCTGGGCGGCCATTCGCTGATGGTGATCGGCATGCTCGAGCGCCTGCGCCAGCGGGGCTGGCATGGCGATGTGCGCGGCGTCTTCGGGGCGCCGACGCTGGCGGAACTGGCGGCTGGATTGGTGACGGCCGGCGGCGCGGCGGCGTTCGAGGTGCCGCTCAACGGCATCCCGGCCGGCGCGACGGCGATCACGCCGGAGATGCTGTCGCTGGTGGCGTTGACGCCGGCGCAGATCGAGCAGGTAGCGGCGTCCGTGCCCGGCGGCGTGGCCAACATCCAGGACATTTATCCGCTGGCGCCACTGCAGGCGGGCATCTTGTTCCACCACCTGCTGGGCGGCGAGGGCGACGCCTACCTCATGCGCTCCGTGCTCAGCTTCGACACGGCCGCGCGCATGGCCGCGTTCCTGGACGCGCTGCAGCGGGTCATCGACCGCCACGACATCTTGCGCAGCGCCGTGCGCTGGCAAGGCTTGCCGCAACCGGTGCAGGTGGTGCACCGCGCGGCGCCGCTGACCATCGAGCGGCTCGACGGCGGCGCCGATGCGCTTGAGCGGCTGATGGTGCAAACCGACACACGTCAACTGCGGCTGGATTTGCAGCGCGCGCCGCTGCTGTCCGCCTGGGCCGTGCAAGCGCCGGACAGCGAGGTTTGCCATTTGGCGCTGCTGACCCACCATCTGGTGTGCGACCACGTGACGCTGGAAGTGGTCATCGGGGAGATCGGCATGCTGCTGGCCGGGCGAGGCGCGGCACTGCCGCCGGCGCTGCCTTACCGCAATTTCGTGGCGCAGACGCTGGCCGTCGATCCGGCCGTGCACGAAGCCTATTTCCGTGCCCAATTGGGTGATGTGGACGAGCCGACGGCGCCGTTCGGACTGTTCGATGTACGGGGCGACGGCCAGCACGTCGATGAAGTTCGGATTGGTCTCGATGGCAACGTGTCATCGTCGATCAGGGCACTGGCGCGCCAGCATAGGGTATCGCCGGCAGTGCTGTTCCATGTGGCCTGGGCCCTCGTGGTGGCGCGGTGCAGCGACCGTCGGGAGGCGGTGTTTGGAACGGTGCTGTCGGGCCGCTTGCAGGGCACCAGCGGTGCTGACCGGGTGCTGGGCATGTTCATCAATACGCTGCCGGTGCGCATCAAGCTCGAAGGCGTCAGCGTGGGCGAGGTGGTGGCTGCGGTGTACGCTCAACTGGGCGAACTGCTGGAGCATGAGCAGGCGCCGCTGGCTCTGGCGCAGCGTTGCAGCGGTGTCGCCGCACCGGCGCCTTTGTTTACGTCGTTACTGAACTACCGCCATAGCCGCAGTAATGACCAGGATCCGCAAGCGGCGCTGGCCTGGGTAGGCATCGAGGCCGGGCCCGGCGAGGAGCGGACCAACTATCCGCTGACGCTGTCGGTGGATGACCTGGGGCAGGCATTCGCCATCACGGCGCAGTGCGATGGCGTGAGCGCGGCCCGGGTCGCGGACCTGCTGGCACACGCCGTGGAGCAATTCGTCCTGGCCTTGCAGCTGAGACCCGAGGCGCAACTGAGCAGCCTTGCCATCCTGCCAGCCGCCGAACGGCATCAGCTGCTGGAACAATTCCAGGGCGCGCCGCGCGCGTATCCAGCGAGCCTGGTGCACGAGCTGTTCGAGCAGCAGGTGGCGCGCGACGGCGCGGCGACGGCGCTGGTGTGCGGCGCCGAGCGCCTGAGCTATGCGCAGCTGAACCAGCGCGCCAACCGCCTGGCGCATCATTTGCGCGCGCTGGGCATCGGCCCGGACGAGCGGGTGGCGATCTGCGTCGAGCGCAGCGTCGAGATGGTGGTGGGCCTGCTGGCGATCCTGAAGGCGGGCGGCGCCTACGTGCCGCTGGACCCGGACTATCCGGGCGAACGCCTGGCCTATATGTTGGCCGACAGTGCGCCGCGCGCGCTGCTGACGCACAGCGCCCTGCGCGAGCGGCTGGACGCAGGCGCGGTGCCGGTGCTGGAACTCGACCGCCTGGAGGCGGCGCTGGCCGGCCTGCCGGACACCAATCCGGAACGTGGCGCGCTGCGTCCCGACCATTTGGCCTATGTGATCTACACCTCCGGCTCCACCGGGCAGCCGAAAGGCGTGATGAACCAGCACGACGGCGTCGTCAACCGCTTGTTGTGGGGGCAGGACACCTACCAGCTGACGGCGCGCGACCGGGTGCTGCAAAAGACGCCGATGGCGTTCGACGTCTCGGTCTGGGAATTCTTCCTGCCGCTGCTGGCCGGGGCGCAACTGGTGATGGCACGGCCGCAGGGTCACCTGGATCCGCAATACCTGGCCGAGGCGATCGAAGCTGCGGGCATCACGATGATGCACTTCGTGCCGTCGATGCTGCAGCTGTTCCTGCCGCAGGCCGACGCGCGCCGCTGCGCTTCGTTGCGGCGCGTGCTGTGCAGCGGCGAGGCGCTGCCGGCGGCGCTGCAGCAGCATTTCCACCGCAGCCTGCCGGACGTCGAACTGCACAATCTGTACGGGCCGACCGAGGCGGCGGTCGAGGTCACGGCATGGCACTGCTTGCCGGGACAGGGGGGAAGCAGCGTGCCGATCGGACGTCCGATCGCCAACACGGCGATGTATGTGCTGGACCGCCAGGGCCAGCCGGTGCCGGTGGGCGTGGCCGGCGAACTGTATATCGGCGGCGTGCAGGTGGCACGCGGCTATCTGAACCGCCATGAATTGACGGCCGAGCGTTTCGTGCCCGATTCGTTCAGCGGCGTGCCGCGGGCGCGCATGTACAAGACGGGCGACGTGGGCCGCTGGCGCGAGGATGGCGCGATCGAATACCTGGGCCGCAACGACTTCCAGGTCAAGCTGCGCGGCCAGCGCATCGAACTGGGCGAGATCGAAGCTCGCCTGGTGGCATGCGACGGCGTGGGCGAGGCGGTGGTGGTGGCGCGCGGCGAAGGCGGCGACATGCGGCTGGTGGCCTATCTGGTGCCGGCGGCGGGAGCGCAGCTGGAAGCGGCGGCGCTGCGCGCGGCGCTGGCGCGGCAAGTGGCCGAATACATGATACCGGGCGCGTTCGTGATGCTGGAGGCGTTGCCGCTGACGCCGAACGGCAAGCTCGATCGCAAGGCCCTGCCGGCGCCGGACGCGTCGGCGCTGGCGGCGCGCGAGTACGTGCCGCCACAGGGAGTGGTGGAAAAGGCGATCGCGACGATCTGGCGGGAACTGCTGGGCGTGGAGCAGGTGGGCCGGCACGATCACTTCTTCGAGCTGGGCGGCCATTCACTGATGTTGATCAGCATGCTCGAACGCCTGCGCCAGCAGGGCTGGCATGGCGATGTGCGCGGCGTTTTCGCGGCGCCGACGCTGGCGGCGCTGGCGGCCAGGTTGGTGACGACCGGCGGCGCGGTGGCGGTCGAAGTGCCGCCCAACGGCATTCCGGCTGGCGCGACGCAGATCACGCCGGAGATGCTGCCGCTGGTGGCGTTGACGCCGGCGCAGATCGAGCAGGTGGCGGCGTCTGTTCCCGGCGGCGCGGCCAATATCCAGGACATCTATCCGCTGGCGCCACTGCAGGCGGGCATCTTGTTCCATCACCTGCTGGGCGGCGAGGGCGATGCCTACCTGCTACGCTCCACGCTCAGTTTCGACACCGCCGCGCGCATGGGCGCGTTCCTGGCCGCGCTGCAGCAGGTCATCGATCGCCACGACATCTTGCGCAGCGCCGTGCACTGGCAAGGCTTGCCGCAGCCGGTGCAGGTGGTGCACCGCGTGGCGCGACTGCCCGTGACGAGGCTGCCAACGGACGGAAACACGCCGGCACGCGAACAGTTACTGGCGCAAGCAGATCCGCGCCGACTGCGCCTGGATTTGCAGCGCGCGCCGCTGCTGTCCGCCTGGACCGTGCAAGCGCCGGACAGCGAGGTTTGCCATCTGGCGCTGCTGACCCACCATCTGGTGTGCGACCACGTGACGCTGGAAGTCGTCATCGGGGAGATCGGCATGCTGCTGGCCGGGCGAGGCGCGGCACTGCCGTCGGCGCTGCCTTACCGCAATTTCGTGGCGCAGACGCTGGCCGTCGATCCGGCCGTGCACGAAGCCTATTTCCGCGCCCAATTGGGTGATGTGGACGAGCCGACGGCGCCGTTCGGACTGTTCGATGTACGCGGTGACGGCCAGCACGTCGATGAAGTTCGGATTGGTCTCGATGGCAACATGTCATCGTCGATCAGGGCACTGGCGCGCCAGCATAGGGTATCGCCGGCAGTGCTGTTCCATGTGGCCTGGGCCCTCGTGGTGGCGCAGTGCAGCGACCGTCGGGAGGCGGTGTTTGGAACGGTGCTGTCGGGCCGCTTGCAGGGTACCAGCGGTGCGGACCGGGTGCTGGGCATGTTCATCAATACGCTGCCGGTGCGCATCAGGCTCGAAGGCGTCGGCGTGGGCGAATCCGTGGCCGCGGTGTACGCCCAATTGAGCGAGTTGGTGGCGCATGAACAGGCGCCGTTGGCCCTGGCGCAGCGCTGCAGCGGTGTCGCCGCGCCGGTGCCTTTGTTTACGTCTTTACTGAATTATCGTCACAGCGGGGACAATACCCAGGATCCGCAAGCGGCATCGGCGTGGGCGGGGATCGAGGCCGCGCCTGACGAGGAGCGGACCAACTATCCGCTGACGCTGTCGGTGGACGACCTGGGGCAGGCGTTCGCCATCACGGCGCAGTGCGTCGGCGTGAGCGCGGCCCGGGTCGCGGACCTGCTGGCGCACGCCGTGGAGCAATTCGTCCTGGCCTTGCAGCTGAGGCCCGAGGCGCAACTGAGCAGCCTTGCCATCCTGCCTGCCGCCGAACGGCATCAGCTGCTGGAACAATTCCAGGGCGCGCCGCGCGCGTATCCAGCGAGCCTGGTGCACGAGCTGTTCGAGCAGCAGGTGGCGCGCGATGGCGCGGCGACGGCGCTGGTGTGCGGCGCCGAGCGCCTGAGCTATGCGCAGCTGAACCAGCGCGCCAACCGCCTGGCGCATCACTTGCGCGCGCTGGGCATCGGCCCGGACGAGCGGGTGGCGATCTGCGTCGAGCGCAGCGTCGAGATGGTGGTGGGCCTGCTGGCGATCCTGAAGGCGGGCGGGGCCTACGTGCCGCTGGATCCCGACTATCCGGCCGAGCGCCTGGCCTACATGCTGGCCGACAGTGCGCCGCGCGCGCTGTTGACGCACAGCGCCTTGCGTGACCGGCTGGCCGCGGGCGCCGTGCCGGTGCTCGAACTCGATGGCTTGGAGGCGGCGCTGGCCGGCCTGCCGGACACCAATCCGGAACGTGGCGCGCTGCGCCCGGACCATCTGGCCTACGTGATCTACACCTCCGGCTCCACCGGGCAGCCGAAAGGCGCGATGAACCAGCACGACGGCGTCGTCAACCGTTTGCTGTGGGCACAGGACACCTACCAGCTGACGGCGCGCGACCGCGTTCTGCAAAAGACGCCGATGGCGTTCGACGTCTCGGTCTGGGAATTTTTCCTGCCGTTGCTGGCCGGGGCGCAACTGGTGATGGCGCGGCCGCAGGGACATCAGGACCCGCAATACCTGGCCGAGGCGATCGAGACGGCGGGCATCACAATGCTGCACTTCGTGCCGTCGATGCTGCAGCTGTTCCTGCCGCAGGCCGACGCGCGCCGCTGCGCTTCGTTGCGGCGCGTGCTGTGCAGCGGCGAGGCGCTGCCGGCGGCGTTGCAGCAGCATTTCCACCGCAGCCTGCCGGACGTCGAACTGCACAATCTGTACGGACCGACCGAGGCGGCGGTCGATGTCACGGCATGGCATTGCCTGCCGGGGCAGGCGGGAAGCAGCGTGCCGATCGGACGTCCGATCGCCAACACGGCGATGTATGTGCTGGACCGCCAAGGGCAGCCGGTGCCGGTGGGCGTGGCCGGCGAACTGTATATCGGCGGCGTGCAGGTGGCACGCGGCTATCTGAACCGCCATGAATTGACGGCCGAGCGTTTCGTGCCCGATCCGTTCAGCGGCGTGCCGCGGGCGCGCATGTACAAGACGGGCGACGTGGGCCGCTGGCGCGAGGATGGCGCGATCGAATACCTGGGCCGCAACGACTTCCAGGTCAAGCTGCGCGGCCAGCGCATCGAACTGGGCGAGATCGAAGCGCGCCTGATGGCATGCGAGGGCGTGGGCGAGGCGGTGGTGGTGGCGCGCGGCGAGGGCGGCGACATGCGGCTGGTGGCCTATCTGGTGCCGGCGGCGGGAGCGCAGCTGGAAGCGGCGGCGCTGCGCGCGGCGCTGGCGCGGCAAGTGGCCGAGTACATGATACCGGGCGCGTTCGTGATGCTGGAGGCGTTGCCGCTGACCCCGAACGGCAAGCTCGATCGCAAGGCGCTGCCGGCGCCGGATGCGTCGGCGCTGGCGGCGCGCGAGTATGTACCGCCACAGGGAGTGGTGGAAAAGGCGATTGCGGCGATCTGGCAAGACTTGCTCGGCGTGGAAAAGGTAGGCCGGCACGACAATTTCTTCGAGCTGGGCGGCCACTCGCTGCTGGCGATCCAGTTATTGAGTTTGCTGCGCGGCCAATTCGGCGTGGAGTTGACCATACACGAGCTATTCCATCAGGCCACCGTTGACGCAATTGGTATGGTAATCAGCGATAAACAGCTGGCGCAATTCGCTGCCGCCGACATCGAGGTGCTGAGCAAGGACATTGACGAGTTGCCGGAGGCGGAACTCATGCAATTGCTGGAAGAGGAACGCAGGCTTGCCGCGACAAACTAACCATGACCGATTTCGAATCCATGAAGACACATAGCACCCTGGAAGAATTGAAGCGCGAGCTGTTGATGCTGAAGTTGGCGCGTCAGGCTGAGCGCACGGCGATACCTGTTGTGGAAGCCCCCATCTCGCTGGCCGACCGCAACACGGCGTTGCCGTTGTCGTGGGCGCAGCAGCGCCTGTGGTTCCTGGACCGGATGGACCCGGCGGCCGGCGCCGCCTACCACATGCCCGCGCGGCTGCGATTGCGCGGCCGGCTCGACGCCGACGCCTTGCGCGCCGCGCTGACGCGCATCGTGGCGCGCCACGAAGTGCTGCGCACCCGTTTCGTCGAGCAGGCCGGCCAGCCGGCGCAACAGATCGACGCGCCGGCCGCATTCGCGCTGGCGGTGAGCGACCTGCGCGCCTTGGCGGGGCATGAGCAAGCCAGCGCCGTCGAGCGCTACAGCGTGGACGAGGCGAGCGCGCCGTTCGACCTGGCGCGGGGACCGCTGATCCGCGGCCAGTTGCTGCGGCTGGCGGAAGAGGAACACGTGCTGCTGCTGACGCAGCACCACATCGTGTCGGACGGCTGGTCGGTCGGCCTCCTGGTCGAGGAAGTACGGACTTTATATACCGCCTTCAGCCAGGGCCAGGCCGATCCGCTGCCGCCGCTGGCCGTGCAGTACGCCGACTACGCGCAATGGCAGCGCGGCTGGCTGCAGGGCGAGCTGCTGGAGCGCCAACTGGCGTTCTGGCGCGGCCACCTGGGCGGCGCGCCGTCGCTGCTGGAATTGCCGCTAGACCGGCCGCGTCCGGCGCAGCAAAGCTATGCGGGCGGCGCGCTGCCGGTGCGCCTGCCGGCCGCGTTGGCCGATGGCTTGCGCCAGTTGGCGCGACGGGAAGGCGCGACCTTGTTCATGGCCTTGCTGGCCGGCTGGTCGGTGCTGCTATCGCGCCTGAGCGGGCAGGGCGAGGTGGTGACCGGCACGCCGGTGGCGAATCGCCAGCGTGGCGACGTGACGAACTTGATCGGCTTCTTCATCAACACGCTGGCGCTGCGCGTGACGCTGGAGGACGATCCCACGGTGGCGCAGCTTCTGGCCCGGGTCAAGGCCAGTACGCTGGAGGCTTACAGCCACCAGGATGTGGCGTTCGAGCAGGTGGTCGAGGCGCTCAAGCCACCGCGCAGCACCAGCCACAGCCCGGTCTTCCAGGTGATGCTGAGCCTGAACAACACACCGGCGCGCAGCCTGACGCTGCCGGACCTGACGCTGGACAGCATGCCGCAGGACGGCAACAGCGCGCAGTTCGAACTAAGCCTGGTGCTGGAAGAGTACGAGGGATCGCTGCACGGTTCTCTCACCTACGCGAGCGCGCTGTTCGATGCGAGCACGGTGGCCCGCTTCATCCAGTACTTCGAAACGATCCTGGCCGGCATGGTGGCCGACGCGCAGCAGGTGGTGAGCCGTCTGCCGCTGCTGGACCCGGCGGGGCTGGCGCAGCTGGCCGGCTTCAACGCGACGGCGCATCCTTATCCGTCGCGCCTGGTGCACGAGCTGTTCGAGGAACAGGTGGCGCGCGATGGCGCGGCGACGGCGCTGGTGTGCGGCGCCGAGCGCCTGAGCTATGCGCAGCTGAACCAGCGCGCCAACCGCCTGGCGCATCACTTGCGCGCGCTGGGCATCGGCCCGGACGAGCGGGTGGCGATCTGCGTCGAGCGCAGCGTCGAGATGGTGGTGGGGCTGCTGGCGATCCTGAAGGCGGGCGGGGCCTACGTGCCGCTGGATCCCGACTATCCGGCCGAGCGCCTGGCCTACATGCTGGCCGACAGTGCGCCGCGCGCGCTGTTGACGCACAGCGCCTTGCGTGACCGGCTGGCCGCGGGCGCCGTGCCGGTGCTCGAACTCGATGGCTTGGAGGCGGCGCTGGCCGGCCTGCCGGACACCAATCCGGAACGTGGCGCGCTGCGCCCGGACCATCTGGCCTACGTGATCTACACCTCCGGCTCCACCGGGCAGCCGAAAGGCGCGATGAACCAGCACGACGGCGTCGTCAACCGTTTGCTGTGGGCACAGGACACCTACCAGCTGACGGCGCGCGACCGCGTTCTGCAAAAGACGCCGATGGCGTTCGACGTCTCGGTCTGGGAATTTTTCCTGCCGTTGCTGGCCGGGGCGCAACTGGTGATGGCGCGGCCGCAGGGACATCAGGACCCGCAATACCTGGCCGAGGCGATCGAGACGGCGGGCATCACAATGCTGCACTTCGTGCCGTCGATGCTGCAGCTGTTCCTGCCGCAGGCCGACGCGCGCCGCTGCGCTTCGTTGCGGCGCGTGCTGTGCAGCGGCGAGGCGCTGCCGGCGGCGTTGCAGCAGCATTTCCACCGCAGCCTGCCGGACGTCGAACTGCACAATCTGTACGGACCGACCGAGGCGGCGGTCGATGTCACGGCATGGCATTGCCTGCCGGGGCAGGCGGGAAGCAGCGTGCCGATCGGACGTCCGATCGCCAACACGGCGATGTATGTGCTGGACCGCCAAGGGCAGCCGGTGCCGGTGGGCGTGGCCGGCGAACTGTATATCGGCGGCGTGCAGGTGGCACGCGGCTATCTGAACCGCCATGAATTGACGGCCGAGCGTTTCGTGCCCGATCCGTTCAGCGGCGTGCCGCGGGCGCGCATGTACAAGACGGGCGACGTGGGCCGCTGGCGCGAGGATGGCGCGATCGAATACCTGGGCCGCAACGACTTCCAGGTCAAGCTGCGCGGCCAGCGCATCGAACTGGGCGAGATCGAAGCGCGCCTGATGGCATGCGAGGGCGTGGGCGAGGCGGTGGTGGTGGCGCGCGGCGAGGGCGGCGACATGCGGCTGGTGGCTTATCTGGTGCCGGCGACGGGAGCGCAGCTGGAAGCGGCGGCGCTGCGCGCGGCGCTGGCGCGGCAAGTGGCCGAGTACATGATACCGGGCGCGTTCGTGATGTTGGAGGCGTTGCCGTTGACGCCGAACGGCAAGCTCGATCGCAAGGCGCTGTCGGCGCCGGATGCGTCGGCGCTGGCGGTGCGCGAATATGCGCCGCCGCAAGGGGCGGCGGAAGAGGCCATCGCCGCGATCTGGCAGGAACTGCTGGGCGTGGAGCAGGTGGGCCGGCACGATCACTTCTTCGAGCTGGGCGGCCATTCGCTGATGGTGATCGGCATGCTCGAGCGCCTGCGCCAGCGGGGCTGGCATGGCGATGTGCGCAGCGTCTTCGGGGCGCCGACGCTGGCGGAACTGGCGGCCGGATTGGTGACGGCCGGCGGCGCGGCGGCGTTCGAGGTGCCGCCCAACGGCGTCCCGGCCGGCGCGACGGTGATCACGCCGGAGATGCTGCCGCTGGTGGCGTTGACGCCGGCGCAGATCGAGCAGGTGGCGGCGTCCGTGCCCGGCGGCGCGGCCAATATCCAGGACATCTATCCGCTGGCGCCGGTGCAGGCGGGCATCTTGTTCCACCACCTGCTGGGCGGCGAGGGCGACGCCTATCTGATGCGTTCGGTGATCAGCTTCGACACGGCCGCGCGGATGGAGGCGTTCCTGGACGCGCTGCAGCGGGTCATCGACCGCCACGACATCTTGCGCAGCGCCGTGCGCTGGCAAGGCTTGCCGCAACCGGTGCAGGTGGTGCACCGCGCGGCGCCGCTGCTCGTCGAACGGCTCGACGGCGGCGCCGATGCGCTTGAACGGTTGATGGCGCAAACCGATCCGCGCCAACTGCGCCTGGATCTGCTACGTGCTCCCTTGCTGCGCGCCTACACGGTGCACGATGAGGAAAACGGCAAGTACCATTTGTCGCTGCTGAATCATCACCTGGTGAGCGACCATGTGACGATGGAGCTGCTGATCGCCGAGATAGGCCTGTTGCTGCGGGACCGGGCCGACCAATTGCCGGCCTCGCTGCCTTACCGCAATTTCATCGCGCAGACGCTAAACGACGATCCTGTCGTGCAAGAGGCATATTTCCGGCGCGTGCTGGGCGATGTGGAGGAACCGACGGCACCGTTCGGCCTGCTCGATGTGCAAGGCAGCGGCAAGGACGTGCGCATCGCGCGCATGGCATTGGAGACGGCGATGAGTGCGCGCCTGCGGGAGGCCGCGCGGCGCCACGCCGTGACACCGGCGGTGCTGTTCCACGTGGCCTGGGCGCTGGTTCTGGGCCGGTGCGCCGGACGCGACGATGTGGTGTTCGGCACCGTGCTGTCGGGCCGCATGCGCGGCACGGCGGGCAGCGGCGGCACGCTGGGCATGTTCATCAACACCCTGCCGATACGGATCCGGCTCGACGGCGCCAGCGCGCTGGACGCCGTCGCCGCCACCTACCGCGACCTGGGCGAGTTGCTGACGCATGAACAGGCGCCGTTGGCGTTGGCGCAGCGCTGCAGCGGCGTCGCCGCGCCCGCCCCGTTGTTTACGACCTTGCTGAATTACAGGCACAGCCCCCGGCAGCAGGCCGCGCAAGCCCTTAAGGAATGGGATGGCGTCCACTTATTGTCGGCAGAGGAACGCACCAATTATCCGATCGACGTGTCGATCGACGATACGAGGAGCGACTTCGCCCTCGAAGCGTGCACGGTGCGGATCGCCCCGCAGCGCATCATCGGCTATCTGCACACCACGCTCTGCCAGCTGCTGGACGCGCTGGAAGCGGCGCCTGACACGCCGTTGCAGGCCTTGCATATCCTGCCGCCCGATGAGCGCGACGCCTTGCTCGACGCCTATCCCGTGACGCCGGCGTCGCCGGACCTGCTGGCGCATCAGTTGTTCGAGCGCCAGGCGGCGCGCCAGCCGGACGCGCCGGCCGTGCGGACGCGGCAGGAAGTGCTCAGTTACGCCGAACTCAACATCCGGGCCAACCGGCTGGCCCACTATCTGATCGGGCTCGGCGTGGGGCCGGACAGCCGGGTCGGCCTGGCGCTGGAACGCGGCGTCGCCAGCATCGTCGGCATGCTGGCGATCCTGAAGGCCGGCGGCGCCTATGTGCCGCTCGACCCCAATTTCCCGCCGGAGCGGCTGGCGCATATGCTGGGCGACAGCGCGCCGGTGGCCGTGCTGACGCGGCAAGAACTGGCGTCCAGGCTGGCGCCGCAAGACGGCGCCGTGGTGCTGGTCGATGCCGATGCGCAGCGCATCGCGGCCTGCGCGCCGCACAATCCCGATCCGGCGGCCTCGGGGCTGCGCGCGCACCATCTCGCCTATGTGATCTATACGTCGGGCTCGACCGGGCTGCCGAAGGGCGTGATGGTCGAGCACGGCAACCTGTGCAACTACAGCGCCGGCGCCGTGGCGTTGTTCGCCTCGCATGCCGGCGACACCGTCCTGCATCAGAACACCCTGAACTTCGACTTGTCGGTGGAGGAAATCTTCCCGGCGCTGGCCAGCGGCGCGGCCGTCATGCCGACCGAGGGCCTGTTCGGCGCCAACCTGGCGCTGGACGATGGCATGCGGCCGAGCGTGGTGCACCTGACGTCGGCCCATTGGCACAACCTGGTGGGCCATTGGCTGGCGGCGCCACACCTGGCCTTGCAGCAATTGCACGGGGTGCGGCTGATCAACGTCACCGGCGACGTGCTGTCGCCGCAAAAGATACTCGACTGGGACACCATCCGTCCGGCCGGCGTCAGGCTGGTCAACACCTACGGGCCGACCGAGGCCACGGTGTCCTGCACCGCCACCTATGTGGCGGCGGACGACGCGCGCTCGATGACCTCGATCGGCACGCCGATGCTGAATGCCCGGATCTACATTCTGGATGGCAGGCAGCGCCTGCTGCCTGCCGGGGCGACCGGCGAGATCTGCATCGGCGGGCTGGGCATCGCGCGCGGCTATCTCAATCGCGACGACTTGAACGCGAGCCGCTTCATCGCCGATCCGTTCAGCGCCGGGCCCGGCGCCCGCCTGTACCGCACGGGCGACCTGGGGCGCTGGGGCGACGACGGCGCCGTGTATTTCCAGGGACGTAACGATTTCCAGGTCAAGGTGCGCGGCTTCCGCATCGAGCTGGAGGAGATTGAATCGGCGCTGCTGCGCTGCGAAGGCGTGCGCGACGCCGTCGTCGTGGCGCGGCCGGAGGCCGACGGCGGCAAGCGCCTGGTGGCCTACGTGGTCGTGACCGACGGCGCGACTTTATCCACCGCCACGCTGCGCCCGCTGCTGCTGACGCGCCTGGCCGAATATATGGTGCCCGGCGCCATCGTCGTGCTGCCGGCTTTCCCGTTGACGCCGAACGGCAAATTGGACCGCAAGGCCTTGCCGGCGCCGGACGACGATGCGCACCGGGCGGCGCCGGCCGAACCGCCGCAGGGGGAAATGGAAACACTGCTGGCGGACATCTGGCGGCAATTGCTGGGCGTGTCACAGGTCGGCCGGCACGACGATTTCTTTGCCCTGGGCGGCCATTCGCTGCTGGCGATTCAATTGCTGGGGCGCGTGCGCGAGCAGGCCGGCGTCGAGCTGGAACTCAGGAGCTTGTTCCAGACGCCGACGCTGGCCGCATTGGCCCAGGAAATCACCGTGCAGCAGTTGGCCGCGCTGAGCGAGGAGGAGCTCGCCGAGCTGACACGCGACCTCGATGCGCTGGATGATAGTGAACTAGAAGCAATCTTAACCCGAGAAAAGGAAGGTCTTGGTAATGAATAGTCCGCTCACGAAAACCGAGCAATTAAAGCAGGAAGTCCTGATCTCGCGGGCGGCGAAGTTGCTCGCGCTGCGCACGCGCGGCGACAGGGAAGGCGCCATCGCTGCCGTCGCGCGCGATGCCGCACTGCCGTTGTCGTGGGGGCAGCAGCGCCTGTGGCTCCTTGAGCAAATCGATATGGCCGCCGGCGCGGCGTACCGCGCATCCTCAGCGATGCGGCTGCGCGGCCGGCTTGATGTCGATGCCTTGCGTGCCGCGCTGGACGGCCTGGTGGCGCGTCACGAAATCCTGCGCACG